>NZ_CP075586.1 GCF_015356815.2 Candidatus Rhabdochlamydia porcellionis | reverse complement strand
TTTAATTTTATGTGCGGTAAAAAATGAAATATAAAAGAAACCAGCAATTTTTAGCTCGAATGTTGAGTAGTGAACTACTGCCTGCTCTTTGCAGTGCTGGTTTAATGATTTTTTCTAACTCCCTTACAGAAGAGTAAAAAATGGCATTTAGTTGCGATCCTTTCCCTTCTAGTCAATTCGGCGCTATTACAATAACGGGCTTAACCGGTGGTGGAGCTATTTCTCCTGATGCAAATGGTAATTTTAATCTAGGAGGATCAAACATTTCTGTTGTGGGTAATTCTGCAACAAATACTCTGAGTTTCACAGCTCCTGGCGCTTCGGGAGTCACTTGGATTGTTAATACAGACGCTGTTGTTCCGATGTCTGTAAATACCGGCTATATAGATAGGTTTCCAGGAGCTACAAATTATATGTTACCAGCGACATCTTCTGTCGGAGATGTTTTATATGTTGTCGGGACCGGATTAGGATATGAAATTCACCTAGCAGCTGGTCAATCACTATTTATTGGAACTGAGCAAAGACAAGGACCAGGAGGCTTTCTTATCTCTGAAAATCTGGGAAACTCTATCTATCTTGTAGCTACGATCCCTAATACAGAATGGAGAGCAGTAAGTGTTCAAGGAACTTTTGGAGGTCCCTTAGGACCATAATATAGCAAAGATAAATCGATACAACTTCCTACTTAGCTCAGATTTTTCAGGGAAAAAATTTTGATAAATAAAACATAACAAAAAGAGAAACAATGGCAAATGCTATCAATTTGAACCAGACTGGCGTTGTTACTTATAATAACACAACAGGTGTCTTCTTCGGCCGAACTCTTACTTCAGCAGGAAGCACAGTTAGTATTACCAATCCCAATGGTGTTAACGGGAATCCAAATTTCGAAGTGAATTTTTCCGGAATTAATATCAATAACTTTACCGGGATTTTAAATGTAACAAACGGGGGCACAGGAAACTCCACTTTCCCTACAAATAACATTCTAATTGGGAATGGATCTGGTCCTATTGGAAGTATTCCATCCGGAACAAATGGTCAATTGCTCATCGGAGCTGCAGGAGGACCGGCAGCGTTTTCAACGTTAACTTTGTCCGGAGGGTTAACGCAAACACCGGGAGCTAATTCACTCACTCTAACAGCTCCTCCTATTACCATCACAGGAAGCGGGCTTACTGTAACGGGTAGTCCTGTTTCTTTGGGTGGTGCAGTTACTCTAACGGTTACAGGTGGTGGAATCACTTGGGTTAACGTTACTGGAACAACACAAGCAATAGTAGTAAATACCGGTTATATCGCTAGCAATGCAGCACAAGTTGTTTTCACCCTTCCAACAACAGCGGCTCTTGGAGATACATTTTACATAACAGGAAATGGAAATGCGGGTACATCTGGATGGAAAATCAACCAAAATGCCGGTCAAGTGATCTTCTTTGGTTCTTCAACAACTACAGTGGGAACCTCTGGCTCTCTTACTTCTACAAATCAACTAGACAGTATTCGCGCTGTTTGTATAGTTCCTGGTGCGGCTACTGTTTGGAATGTGATAGATAGTATCGGGAATATTACTGTTGTATAAAGTTTGAATGAAAAATATCCAGTTTTTACAGAAACACGAATGAGTAATAACACTAACTAACATGGCAAAAATAGCAAACGCAATCAATATACCAGCATCTTCTAGCACACCAGCAATGACACTTGGAAATGGGAATGATTTCCTAGGAACCAATGCTTTAGATTGCAAAGGATCTGGTGCTTTTGGAACTTTTGCAGGAACGGTAGCTCCTGCTAACGGTATTATTGTCAGTGGATTTTTAGGAGTAGGAACTGCTACTCAATTTTTGAGTGGATCTACAGCGGAATTTGTTGGAACATCGCCAGCTGTTGAGTGTGATGTCTTGCAAACATCTTACGTAGGAAGTAGTGCTACGAATGCGTCGAGTTTATTGCAGTACACAGCAAGGGGAACAGCTTTAGCACCAACAGCTAACCAAAGCGGAGATCTTCTAGGAGTATGGGGAGCCAGAGGTTACACAGGATCTGCTTTTGCTACTACTTCTAAAGCCACCATTTCTATGATCACTACTCAGAATTGGACCGCTACAAATAACGGAACGACAATCTCTTTTTCTGTGACTCAAAATGGTACGACGACACTGACTGAAATAGCTCGTATTATCGATACAAATGCGACGAATACAGGTCTTGCAATTACTGACTTGGGATCGGGATTGTTAGTTAAGGAAGGGTTAAATGCTCGTATGGGGATAGCTCTATTAGTCGCTGGTGTGGTTATTGTGTTGAACAATACCGTTACAGCAAACACACGAATCTTTCTAACAAATAGCGGAATAGCGGTAAATATAGGGCAGTTAACCATAGCAGCGCGAATACCTGGAGTTAGTTTTACTATTAACTCTAACTTATTAACTGCTGCTGCTGCGGTTGTTTGGTTGATGATAGAACCCTCTCCTTAAGAAACATAATAAATAAGGCTAAATGTACCTAAAATGGCAAAGATAGCAAATGCAACAAACACACCTGCTTCTTCTTTGGTTCCTTCTTTAACACTGGGAAATACAAATAATTTTCTAGGCAATAACTCATTAGATTGCAAAGGATCTGGTGCTTTTGGAGCTTTTGCAGGAATAGCAGCACCTCCAAATGGTTTAATAGGCAGTGGTTTTTTAGGAGTGAGAACTTCTACTCAGTTTTTAATCGGATCTACTGCAGAATTTTTAATGCCAACTACTTCATCTGAATGTGATATCTTGCAAACAACTTACGCAGGGTCTGGATCTGCTAATGGGTCTAATCTTCTTCATTTAACTGCAAGAGGAACAGCGATAGCTCCTACGGCTAACCAGAATGGAGACGCGTTGGGAATATGGGGAGTTAGAGGCTATAACGGCACTGGTTTTGTAACCACTTCCAAGTGCTCCATCTCTATATTGGCCAACGAAACATGGACACCTACAGCTAATGGAACAGCAATCAGCTTTAAAATAACCTCTCCTAACTCAACAAGTCCATCTGAGATGGTTCGGGCTCTTAGCACAAGTGCTTCTATTTCCGGGTTAGCGATTACTAGAGCCGGATCAGGTTTTATGATCAAAGAAGGGGCAAATGCTCGAATGGGAATAGCAACATTAGTTCCCATCATTTTAGCTCCTTCTACCGTTACAGTAGCTAACAACACTGTAACTGCTAACACACGTATTTTCCTTACAAATAATAATCCTTCTGGTTTAGCTCTTGGAGAGGTATTTGTACTAACCCTAGTACCCGGGGTTGGTTTTACTATTGCTTCTCTTGCTATAGGGGATACTTCAGATATTGCCTGGCTATTAGTTGAATCAGCTCCTTAGATAATGTGTAAATAAAGAATGTAAAATGGCAAAAATAACAAACGCGATAAATGTACCGGTGTCTTCTAGTTTAACCTCTTTAACTCTAGGGAACTCTAGTAATTTTATAGGGGTTAACACCTTGGATTGCAGTGGGTCAGCAGCCTTTGGCACTGTAGCTGGAACTACAGCACCTGCAAATAGTTTGGTCACTTCTCCTTTTCTAGGGATAGGAGCAGCTACACAATTTCTATCAGGATCTACCGCGGAATTTGTTATGCCAATCACATCTACAGAATGTGATCTTGTTCAAACATCTTATGTGGGCAGCAGTGCCACTAACGCATCAAATTTGATTCATCTCACAGCAAGAGGAACTGCGTTAGCACCTACAGCCAACCAAAGTGGCGACATTATAGGCGAGTGGGGAGTAAGAGGATATAATGGCACTAGTTTTTCTTCCTCATCAATGGGCTATATTCTCATGAGTGCAAATGAGAACTGGACCACTACTGCCAACGGAACAAACATCTCTCTCCAAGTAACGTCTAATACAACAACAACTCTAAAGCAAGTCACTAGTATATTAAACAGCAGTGCATCTATTTCAGGAGTTGCAATTCCGGACCAAGGATCAGGGTTTTTAATTAAAGAAGGCAGTAACGCCAGAATGGGTGTTGTTACTTTATCAGCCGGATCGGCCACAGTTCTTAATAGTACTGTTACAGCAAATACCCGTATCTTTTTAACTGTTAACGGTCAGAGTTCTTTAAATCTTTTAGGATTCTTACGAGTAACTGGAAGAACACCAGGGGTGAGCTTTACCATTTCAACTGGTATCGCTTTGGACTTTGGTTCGGTAGTAGGATGGTTGTTGATAGAGCCTATCTGAGCCGTGATAAACCCTAAGATTTTATTTATATTCCTTGTTAATTAGTAGTAAAACTAATCTCTAACCTAGAACGGGAGTAATTCTATGCCTCTCTCACAATCTCAAGTAGGTAGTAATCGCCTCTCTTCAGATAATGCAACTCTGCTGCTAATTGATCATCAAATAGGTCTGATGCAGCTAGTCAGGGACTATGAACCAGATGAATTCAAGAATAATATTCTTGCTCTGGCGGACATAGGACTTACTTTTAATCTTCCTACAATATTAACAACTAGCTTTGAAAAAGGTCCCAATGGGCCTTTACTTCCCGAACTAAAACAAAAATTTCCCTATTCTCCTTATATCCCAAGACCGGGTCAAATTAATGCATGGGGTAACGAGGATTTTGTTAAAGCAGTAAAAAAAACAGGACGTAAGAAGTTGCTAATAGCAGGGATTGTAACTGATGTATGTGTCGCTTTTCCTACAATTTCTGCTTTAGCTGAGGGATATGAAGTATACGTTGTAGTCGATGCCTCAGGTACATTCAATCGATCTGTCAAAGAAGCTGCTCTTATACGCATGTCAAATGCTGGAGCTGTTTTAATAAACTGGTTTGCTCTTGCTTCAGAGTTGCAAAAAGATTGGAGAAATGACGGAGATAAGTTGAAGAAGATATTACAACACCGCTTGGTCCCCTATGCAGGCTTAATTAGCAGTTATGAAACAAAAAAATAACTAGAACTACAGACAACTTATTCTGATAAAAACCTCTATTAGTAGACTCCTAAGATGTAAAATACCTCTCTTGTTATATTCTTTTTATTAAGAACTCATCTTTTGTTAACATTCTTAAAAAGAAATGTTAAGCAAATGTTCAATAGTTATTTTAAATCTTCAAAGATTTCCCTATTTCCATAAATTGTTATAGATATAATTTTTTTAGATCTATCATACTACCCAAATATCCTCTTCAAACAAAAATAAAAAATTAAGTAAGTCTTCCAAAGAGGTAGCTAATAGCAACTAAAAATCCCTAACCAAATGTTAGAAGATAGTATTTATTTGCAGGAAGATGAGTTGTACAAACAATAAAATATAAACTTTCTTATTAAACCAAGAGCTTACCTCAAATAAGAGCCCAAAATCAGATGTGTAAGCGCGTTTAAAATTACATAAAAACTTCATATAACAAAAGTGAGCCCATGACAACAAATAATGCCATAAATTTAACCCAGTCAGGAATTGTTGCCTATAATGGCACGGGAACCTTTTTTGGTCGCACATTTACCTCTACAGGAAATACCGTTACTATTACCAATCCTAATGGCGTAACAGCCTCTCCTAACTTTGAAGTTAACACAACTAATATCAATATAAACACGTTAGGGGGAGCCCCTTTAACTGTAGCAAATGGAGGTACAGGAAACACTACTTTAACTGCAAATAGTCTTCTCCTTGGGAATGGCACCAGTGCTACTACATCTGTTCCAGTTGGGACAAATGGTCAGTTGCTCATCGGAGCAACAGGTGCAGCCCCCGCTTTCGCAACGCTCACCTTATCAGGAGGATTAACGCAAACTCCAGGAGCTAATTCACTTACTCTAACAGCTCCTCCTATTACGATTACAGGAAATGGAGTCACTGTGACTGGTAGTCCTGTTTCTTTGGGAGGAGCAGTTACTCTAACGGTTGCTGCAGGAGGGACTCCTTGGATAAATGTTACAGGAACAACACAAACAATTTCCACTAATACAGGTTACATTGCTGATAATGCAGCGCAAGTTGTTTTTACCCTTCCTGCTACAGCAGCTCTTGGAGATACGTTTTATATTACAGGGAAAGGAAGTGCTGGGACAGCAGGCTGGCAACTTAAACAAAACGCTTCTCAGCAGATATTTTTTGGTTCTTCCAGTACAACAGCAGGAACAGGAGGATCCCTCACTTCAACAAACCAACTAGACAGTATTCGTGCTGTTTGTGTAGTAGCTGGAGCTAGCACTATATGGAATATAATAAATAGCGTTGGAAACATTACGGTCGTGTAATCACAAGAAAACAAGAGGTTGATTTGCCTCTGTATTAAGTTTTTACAAATTACACTAGATATATTTTTTTTTATTACATCATAATATTTAGCATCCTCTGTGAGGAAGAAGCAGAGGATATTACTGATAAACATTTATAACAAACAACACAAGTAACTCAATGGCAAAAATAGCAAATGCACTAAACATACCAGCTTCTTCTTCTACAGAATCCCTAACCCTGGGGAATAACAACAATTTTTTTGGAACCAATACTTTGGACTGTAATGGGTCAGCAGCCTTCGGAAGCTTTGCAGGAATAGAAGCTACTCCAAACAGTTTGACGGTTAGTGACTTTTTAGGTGTAGGAACTCCAACGCAAGCTTTAAGCAACTCTACAGCAGAATTCGTAATGTCACCTACGAGGTTAGAATGCGATGTATATTTAACAACTTATGCAACCTCTTCTTCATATAGGTCCGCATTAATATTACGCACAGCAAAAGGAACAGCAGCAGCTCCTACAGCTAATTTAAGCGGAGATCCTTTAGGATTAATTTCAGCAGGTGGATACACAGGTACAACTTTTACAGCAATTTCCTCTGCAATCTACTTTTCTGCTACTGAAGCCTGGTCAACTACAGCAAATGGAACCGCTATAAATTTTTTAGTTACAAGAAATGGAACAGTAGCACCTCTTGGGTTAGCTAGAATGCAAAGCGCATCAGCATCGACTTCAGGCCTTGCTATTGTCTACCCAGGGGCTGGTCTTATGATCAAAGAAGGGATAAATTGTCGAATGGGAAGAGCTACACTAGTTGCCGTATTACTATCTCCCTCGGTTGTAACGGTATCCAACAACACCGTCACAGCTAATACAGAGATTTTCCTTTGTAGTAACGTGCCAAGTGGAGGTCCAGGTATTCTATCTGTAACTGCAAGAGTGCCTGGGGTAAGCTTTACCATTTCTTCTTCGGCAATAGGAGACACTTCTATTGTGGCTTGGTTATTAATCGAACCATCTCCTTAAAAAAGACTTGATTACTTTCATTAGCTGTAAAGATAAATTTCATTAAAAAAAAATATTTCTTATTATCCCCTAAAAAGACATTGCAGATAAACATGAGGTGGATTTAAGTCAATGATAAGACAAGAAAAAAAACAAGTAGTACATACGCAAAATCCCAGATTAGTAGGGTGTGACAGAAAGGGAAATTTTCATGGAATGCACGTTTTTATGCCTCCTTATTCACGAATCTATGTAACAAATCAGAGCTACACAACAGGGGCTCCTAAGTTCCAGAAAGAGACAAAAAACTTAAATCCCGTTTTTCAAGAAAAAGAGGATTCCTATGAATATACTACAAATATTAGTCCTGTAAATACTTTATCTATACATCCTTCTATAGCAAAGGTATGGGTAACATTTTCTGGAGTAACAGGTGAAGTATACGAGGGGTTTAATGTAATGTCTGTTCATAAAAAAAACACAGGTTCTTATTTAATCTCTTTCATTATTCCAATGACAAGTACAAATTATGTTCCCATAGTTGCTGCGGAAGGATTCAATGTGCAAGCAGCTCCCATTTTGCTAAAAACGCATACTCTAGAAATAGGAACTAAAATTATTGAGAAAAACGCCAAGTTAATTTTCCACGACAGCCATACAGTACACGTAGTAATTTTTGGAAATTTGCATTCATCTTGCATGTAGTAAAAGTCGAAATTAGTATATTTAAAAGAGCCATTCTCTTGACGATAGGATTTTTAAGTTCTTTTTCAAAAAAAAATTATTGGACTAAAGAAATGCAAGAAATTTTCTACTTTTTTGAAACGTGCGTCACAAGAAATGTCATCAAGCCTCTTCAACAATCTACGGGGATTAAAATGCGTGATAAAAAAACCAGGATGTCAATAGATGTTTCAGAAAAGGAACATAAAAAAA
This sequence comes from Candidatus Rhabdochlamydia porcellionis, assembly GCF_015356815.2. Taxonomy (GTDB): domain Bacteria; phylum Chlamydiota; class Chlamydiia; order Chlamydiales; family Rhabdochlamydiaceae; genus Rhabdochlamydia; species Rhabdochlamydia porcellionis. Next base: position 11,470 of record NZ_CP075586.1, on the reverse strand, counting down.
TTAAGATGCATGTAGCAAAACTAGGAATGTCCATTCGGAAATTCGTCACTGATTGCATTCAAGAAAGAATCTTTCAAAAAACAGATAAACAAAAACCTGATGATCTGTAGTAAACATCTTCTAAAAGAAGATAGATACACCATTTAATTCACAAATTCTAAATAGAAAAACCGCATGAACAAGAATCATGCGGTTTTTTATTTTGCGATATTTAACGAAATTTTTATTTTATATCAGCTGATGCAGGTGATGGAGTAACTGATGTTATTGCGCTTATGAGAGCTGTTATAATTTGTTGTGAGCTTTGACCTTGTGCTATCAATGATCTTACTTGCAACAACAAAGTTTGTAGTAAAGGAAGCGTTCCTAAGGGCAATATAGCTAATAAATCTAACACTACGTTTAGTATAGTTGTAGGTAACATATTTTCTCCACAGTTATTACATTAAATTTATACTCACACTAAATTCATTTATCCTGGTGTTTGCATTCCATTTGGTTTTATTTTTTTATGATCTTTATATAGTGTTTCTTCTGAACTTAACCCTTGTACTATTAATAATAGTATTGAAACTAATAGAACTCGTAACAAGGATAAATTTTGCGATACGGGAAATGTATTTAGTAGCTGTAATAGTGCATTTGATACATCTATCAACACTGTTTAATTCCCTCTTTTCCACAATTAATGATTAATATCAATTAACTGATCTAGAAACAAATAGAGAATACCATTTCATATTTCAATTACGACAGAAAATTGTTCATAAATAATAATCAATCATATCTTACGTAATTAAAAAGTAAAACAATTTATAATAAATAATATAAATCACTCTTTGTAAGTAAAAGTTTGATTTCCAATAAACATTGGAAACTTGCAAAGGCAATGTTCGTCAAAAGAAATTAAAAAACGCAAATAAAGGCTGATCCTGGCTTAATTTAACTTAAAGATGTCCAACCACACCAATCGCACTCTATAAAGCGCACAGGAACTGTTTAAACACTTAAATTCCTAGCTTTAAGTTTTAGACAACACAAGTAGTTTGCATTTGTCTCCTTACAGACATCCTATTCCCTCTCTTTTGGGTAGGGAGCTATTTATTTGCCGTTTATTACGGCAAATAATAGCCCTTACCCTTCTTATAATACTCTTATAAGAGTCTTATAATATCTACCGCCTGGTTTTTACCTATGAGAGTTCTGCATCGTAGTACGGTAATTCTGCATCGTAGTACGGTAAATCGACCCTTTTTCTGCATCGTAGTACGGTAACTCTGCATCGTAGTACGGTAGTAGTTTCGTCTTTTCAGAAGAAATATGTAATTAAATGCAAATTATCGAGAAAATTTGTTTTGTATGTTAACAAACCGGACCTAACAGCTATTTAGTCAGAAACTTTTGCTACATCTTGCAAAAAAAACCATAACAACTTGCATATTATATTCCCTTGTTGTTAATTTCAGGAAAAATAAAGCAATAAGGCAATAATGAGAAAAATTTGTATAGCCCTTTCCAAGGGAGGAGTTGCTAAAAGCTCAACAGCCGTTTCTGTTTCTCATGGCATTGCTTTGTCCGGAAAAAAAGTACTTTTAATTGACACAGATGATCAAGGGCAAGATGCATTTTTATTGGGAGTAAAACCAAAGCATAGCTTAGCAGATGTTCTTAACGAGCAAATCCATGTTGAACAAGCCTTATTTCAAGCTAGAGAGGGGCTTTGGATTTTATCTGGGGGAAGAGGATTATCCGGAGTAAAGAGAGCAATAGGTCGAAAAGACTTTAGCTCTGAGCAAACACTTTCCGAGTCTCTTTGTTCTATTGAAGGAAAATTTGATTTTGTGATCATTGACACTTCACCAAGTTGGGATACACTTACAATTAATGCTTTGTTCTATTGCCTAGAAGTACTCACCCCTGTTAGTTTGGAAGTACTCACCCTTAATAGTTTAGTCGAATTTGCAGAAAGATTAAAAAGCGTACAGAAATTCAATAGAAGATTGCAGCACGCTTATTTACTGCCTACTTTCTGGGACCGAAGAGTAAAAAAATCTTCTGAGATTTTAGAACAACTTAAAAAATACTATTCAAAACAAATTTGCGAGCCAGTTAAATATTCAGTACGCATATCTGAAGCAGCTGGTTTTGGCAAAACAATTTACGAATATGCCCCTTCTTCTTCAGGAGCAAAAGACTATCAAAAAACAGTAGAAAGGATACTTAATTATGGTCGATAGACTAGAAACTCCCGATATCATGAGCTCTCTTATGTCTGAAACTAGCAAGCAGGAAAGCAATAAAGAAATAAAACAAGAAAAACCTCTAAGGAAGAAAGCAATAAAACCTTCTAGCAATAAAACTATTTTAAAACAAATGTTTCTTGATGGAACAGAGGAAGAGATAACTGTTTTAGAAGAACTAAAAGAGAAAGCTACTTTTAATTTATCGGTTAAAACTCTTAGAGATCTAGAAGATAAGTGGATAGAAATTAGGCGTCTTTCTGGAAGTAAGCAAATTTCTAAGACGCTGATTGTTGAAAAAGCCATAGAAATGGCCTTGGCTGAATTTGACCTGAAAAAACAAATAGGTAAGTTTTATAGCAAGCTGGTTAGTGATAAAGACAGATTTTCTTAATTCAGCAAAGATTTTGAAACTTTAAAGCAATAAAACCTGTTAACAATAAAAATGTTCAATGAACAGTTATCTCAAAAATAATCCAGATTTTTAAAAAATCAAACTACAAAAGATAAGATTTACTGGTTACATTATCAGCAATATCTGTTCTATCATATCGATGAACCATTTCGCTACTAGAATGACCGCTTGCTTTCATAATTAAAGAATCGCTAAAACCGTCTTCTTTCCAAAGAGTAATAGCGGTAGTTCTTAAATTATGAGCACTTACTCGAAAGGGAATTTGTGCATTTCTTCCGGCTTTTGAAAAATTTCGATCTACCTGAGTTTTTTTTACTCCTTTATTGTTTTTTGTAAGAAAGACGAGACCTTTTCTCGTTTGTATATAATCTTTTAATTTAAGAAGCAGAGCTCGTGCTCCTTCTTTTTCAAAATTAATAATTGTAAAATCATCTGTTAGCTTACTTTTTGACTGTTTGAACAAGATTTGTCTTTTTTCAAAATCAATGTGATAGATCTCTAGAGAGAGCACTTCATTAATTCTCTTTGCTCCATGCAAACACAATTTTGCAATTAAGGCATCTCTTGGATTAATTTGTTCCAGCTCTTCTAAAAATCGATTAAGTTGAGCTCTGCTCAAAGCTTCTGTTTTTACTTTCTTGGAAGGAGGGCTAAAAGTCTTTTCTAGACCGATTCTATTAGGGGTTGCTTTGGTTATGATCCCTTCTGTTTTTCTTGATAAATATCTTGTGAATGCTAACAAGCAGCTAATACGGGCTTCTTTGGTTCGAATTGACCATTCCCGTTTTGCGCTTTCTGCCGCTTTGTTTTTTATGTAAACCGTTTGAACTTTTATTTGATCAACAATCGTATTTGTAGATAATATTCCAAATACCTGCAAACTCCAATTTGGGTTTAAAAACCCTCTTTCCAATAACTCTTTCATGGAAGTTGTATAGGAACTTTTAGTGCAGGGGTTTGTAATTGTCTCAATCCATTCGATGATTGCAGTGCGTAAATTAACTTTAGAAAGAGCTTGCCAAAGTCTTTCATTTTTAATTTCAACGACTTGTTTGTAGTTGAGTTTGTGTCTTTCTTCTAATTCTATTATTTCTGCATTCATAAACGGCAAAGTTTTTGTTTTATCTTTGTAAGCAGAAGACAATGAAAATCCGCTGTTTTTTACTTTTAAAGTTTAACAAAGTTCTTTCTGCTCAAAGAAGATCATCTTAGATCTTTAAATTATGTATTTTCACTTAATGTGTATAGTGTTTTCTTTTTTTTTATTTAAAAAGCTTGCTACGCTCTTATGTGTCTATAAGGCTAATTATAGACACAAAGGGGTTGTTTAAATAAAACAAGATAGTGATGATTGCTTATTAGGTTATTCGTAATAAAAGGTGCTACATTTTTTAATCAGTTACAGATATTTTTAATAATTATGGTTAACCAGCTTTATTAAAAGCTGGTTTTACAGACTCATTAATAAAGAAAAACTCGCCAATAGGAAGATTAAACAATGGTTCATTAGAACCAAGTACAATGTAGTCGAAGGTGACCTGAAATCATTTCATACAAGAAATATTATTCTCAAAGTAAGCAACATTGACCGTAATAGTAGGTGGTAAATTTGGGCTTTCCAATTTTATAAATAATAGATCTCTTGCACAACTTAATTTTAAAGCTCCCAATTATAAATTCCAGCTATAAGATTAAATCTTAAGCAAAAACGTTTTCGTCGATTTCTATAACGATCAGAGAGTATTTTAAAACGCTTAAGCAAGCCAATCACATTTTCATTAATAGAGCGCTCTCTAGCTAGATATTGGTTGTTGCATTTATCTTCTTTTGTTAGGGGATTTTTTTAGTTCTCCTTTTGGGCATTTGTGTTTTTTTATGAAGCTTTTTTAATCCTTGATATCCTGTATCTGTAATTATTTTGGTATGAGGATAGATTTTTACTTTGGATTCTTTAAATAAACGAAAATCATGACGCCTACCATTTGCAAATGCAGTGCAAATAATCTTCCGATTTTTTTTGTCTACTATCACCTGGCTTTTTATTGTGTGTTTTTTCTTTTTTCCTGAGTAAAAATACCTTTGGTTTTTTTTGGTCTTTTAATATGCCCAGGAAGTGCAAAGTCAGGATGCTTAATGAGCACATCCTCTACCCAACGAATATTCCGATAACAAGCACTTTCTGAAATCTGATAGGAAAATGCCTAATTTAAGAATTGATTGTAAAAAATAAAGATGATTTACGCTATTGACAGGTGATAGAAAAGGAACAAAGGTTAATTTAGTTCTTTTTGAAGAAGGAAAATTAGAAATGAGTAATCTTTTATTAAAAAGCGTATACTTTTAGATGCAAATGCAATGTTTTTTCTGTAAAAAAGAAAATAAATTGTTTTAGTTTTTGTTTTTTTTGTTATTATTTCTATGGAGTTTAAACAGATTTCGAGGATGAAATGACTAAAACAAAAGTGCTTGAAGTAGACGAAAAAATGGAAAAATCACTAACAAATATCTGTGATGCTGCATTGAGATTTCACGGACTGCAAATTATGAATACAGTTGTTGAAGTTGCTAGTGCTATACGTGATCGAGAAGAAGAGAAATACGAAGAAAGGAATCCATAAAACCCTCCTGGCTTTTTTGGTTGATACTTTTTTTTAATTATTCTTATCATTTTGTCAGGTGTTACCGGTTGTTTTTTTTGCTTCTGTCCCTGGGATAAAGTGTGATTTAGTAACACCTGACTTTAGAGTAATAAAGTATGTTGGTGATGTAAAATTGATTTTTTTACTTGCATTGCGACAATAAGGTTTAGCATATAATCAAAGAAACAGCTTCTTTCGATATTTTTAATATCAAAAATTTTATTTGACAAAGGAGTGAATAGGGAACTAGTATATAGCCATTTATGAATAATCACCTCTTAGACACATCCAGAAAAGTTGTTACTTTGCCTGAAGCGGCCGTTATGCTAGGTATGAGCCCTTTAACAATTAGGCGCGCTATTAAAAGCGGAAAGATTAAAGCTATGCAAATCAGTCCTAAAGGAAGATATCGTATCTTAATTGAAGAATTAAATGGGTTTATCCAAAGAAATTCCCAAATGACCACTGTAGGATAAAAAGCAATAAAGCACGCTTTATTGCTTTAAACTAAATACAACAAGATATAAGGAATTATCGTTTGCAAGGATCAAAAACGGAAATAAACCTTCCTTTCCCGTAGTCAATAATCTTTCTGTCACTTGTAACAAGAACAGCACTCTCTTCGTAAGCAGTAGCTATCAGTAGGCGATCTACGGGGTCTAAGTGAACTTTACCCGGTAGTCTAGTACTTTGAATTGCTATACGAGGAGAGATAGGACAAATGAGCATCCCAGGTGAGTCTAGAGCCTTATTGACCCAGTCTAATACGTCCATGTCTATCTCTATCCGTTTTTTATCAGTCAACATTCCTATCTCCCAAATAGACATGGGGCATAATAAAGCGCCCTGTGTCTTGAAAATAGATGCAAAGGAGTTTTTAAACTCCTTTGTTAAAAGAGGGCTGTCGTTCATTACCCATATAAACACATGTGTATCTAGAAGAATTCTGTGTCGTTTCAATCTTCTAAGAATGGGCATCCCAATCCTCTTCAATAGAGTCCATTATGTTATCCTTAAAATGAACGGTTCCCTTAAGCTTTCCTAAAACCTGTTCGTCTTCTACATCTAGGGGAACTAATTTCGCAATAGGAACGTTTCTTTTAGTAATGACAACTTTTCTTCGTGTTTTTTTTACCCGTTCCATGACTTTAAGACATTCTGATTTGAATTTTGCCGCTTGCATTTTTTCATCCATATAAAACCTACTCATTTCCTGTAGTCATATTATTATAGTCATTTAAATAAAAACAACCTTTTATCTTTTTGTGAAATCCTTAAAACGATTCCTCAATCCAATCTCGGCCGATTTTTCTTTACCAACGAAACAAATTTTCTCGATAATTTGCATTTAATTACATATTTCTTCTGAAAAGACGAAACTACTACCGTACTACGATGCAGAGTTACCGTACTACGATGCAGAAAAAGGGTCGATTTACCGTACTACGATGCAGAATTACCGTACTACGATGCAGAACTCTCATAGGTAAAAACCAGGCGGTAGATATTATAAGACTCTTATAAGAGTATTATAAGAAGGGTAAGGGCTATTATTTGCCGTAATAAACGGCAAATAAATAGCTCCCTACCCAAAAGAGAGGGAATAGGATGTCTGTAAGGAGACAAATGCAAACTACTTGTGTTGTCTAAAACTTAAAGCTAGGAATTTAAGTGTTTAAACAGTTCCTGTGCGCTTTATAGAGTGCGATTGGTGTGGTTGGACATCTTTAAGTTAAATTAAGCCAGGATCAGCCTTTATTTGCGTTTTTTAATTTCTTTTGACGAACATTGCCTTTGAAAATTTCTCAAGAAAGGTAGGTGCTTCCTAGGAATCCAGGGTTAAGATGAATAACATACTTAGTTTGATTATTCGTACCGGATTTTTCTTCCCATCTGTCGATTAAACCAATATTTTTACAAACTTGAAAAGAGTCTATGATTTTTTTAAGAATCTCTTTTTTTCGCCCAGACTTGACATAATTTTCTAGTTTTAACAAAAGAGGGAGAGTCTCTTGATTAAGCTCTATTTTTTTTTGTTTATTGCTCAGAGCTCTCAGGCAGAAATCTCTTAATGAGTTCATAGCAGGAGTAACTTTTCTAGGATCGCCACCTGCTGCTTTGGCCATGCGCTGATGAATGTCCTTGGGATATAAAACATATTTAGATTCAATCTGATGGATAAACAAAGGATTAAACTTAATTAAGAATTTGGCCTTCTTTCTTCTTGCCTCAGTATCCCCTTGAGCCACTAAATTGGCTTCCTCTTCATTCATACCTGGAAAAATGCGATCTACCATGAATAGGGGTTGATATTGTTCTATGCGGTCTACCAAGGTTTTACCAGTTTTGTTTTTTGTTCTCCATTCATAAATGATCAAATGCCTTGTATTTTGTGCTTTTTCAAGTATGTCTTCTATGTTGCTTATTTCTTTTCCGCTGAAGTCTACTTTTTCTAAGTAAGCTTGATAAAGTTCATGAGGTTCCAATACAAGACTGGGGATTTTTTCTTCTTTTTTACCGTAATCAGCAATCGTATAAGGGGAGTTTCCTGTGTAGTAATTAGACTGACCGGGATTGAATATTTGACTTTTTTCATGTAACAGACGACAGAGAGCATTTACGAGACGATCTTGCGCTGCAGTGAGGTTAATTCCCACTTGAATGGTTTGCTCTTGTATTTCTTTACTTTGTGCAATGCTATTCTTTAACTCTCTATTTTCAATAAGTGAAAATATATGTAATGGGTCTTCTGTAGATTTGAGATATTTAAGTTGTTGATCAACTAAATGCCCTGATTTTTTAAAAGTATTACTCTTTGCTTCACTTTCTAGCCATTGGATAATTTGTTTGCGGTTTTCGGTAATATATTTTAAAAAGTTCAGCTCTTTAATCGATTCTTCAATGGATTTGTTTTTAGGGTTTTTTTTCAACCACTCTTCTTTTTGTTGTTTAGATGGATTTGATTTGAGAAAGTTTTTCCATTTTAAGTCTCTATCCTGAGGATTTTTTAACTTTTTAAAAAAATCTTCTACAAGAGTTTGATCAATAAAAGGAAATTGACGCAGAGTTTCTACATCCTCTGTTGTAAAGTTTAAAGTTTGCTCTATATTGATATTTCCCCAAACCTCTTCTTCTAGAAAAAGTTCTTTATTCTCAGAACAAGAATCTATTACAGATTCGTTGGGAGATTTTGTTTTTTCTTTCATCTTTTTTTGAAGATTGATTGGTTTGGGTCCTGAACGAATAAAATTCCGTCTTTATCTTTTTTTAATCTTAAAGATGGCAAAATAGCAGTAAAGTTGGATTTAACGCTGCGCAAGATGATTTGATCCAGTTCATATTCTTCTTCTTCAGAATTAAGCGTTTTGCGTATTTTTTCTAAATTAGCTTGCCATCTCACTCCGTCTGTAATAGCACTAGAACCTCTTGCTGCACCTTGATCTGTGTTTCGTGCTGCCTGAGCGTTTTTACTCATGTGATGACCGAATAAAACGGTTGGATGACCTTCAAGTTCAAGAGTTATTTTTTCCAGAAGAGCGATAAATCGTGTTGCAGATGCGTTATCTATTTCCGCATCTGCACCTAAAAAACGAGAGATAGGGTCTAGAATAATACAAGACCATCCTTCCTTGGGTTCTTTTTCTTTCAATTCTTGCAATAATAATTCATAGGATTGTGTTGGTTTTCCTTTATAGATAAAAGAAGAATCTGCTCCATTAAAAGAAGCCACTGCTAATCTTTTACTCGCTTCTAAAAGCGGATTTTTATCAAAAAATGAAGTTTGTTCTCGAAATAACTTTTTTACTATCTTTCTGAGCATCCGATGGATATCTTCTTCCGAATTTTCCCCCATTCCCATGAAAACACAACCTGTTTTCTCAACTGGATATTTTCCAAGCCAGGGTATTCCTGTCGTTATAGAAATAGCAAGTTGAGCAAGAGCATGTGTTTTCCCAACACCACCCGAACCAACTAGCATCCCAACGATTCCTTTTCTGATAAAAGCCTTAGTATATGAGTCCTCTATATAATTGATAAGCCGGGGCATTTTTGGGGCTTCTTCTAAAAGAAAATTAACAGGTTGCTCGCTAATGAATTTCATCTGGAAAGAAACCGATTTTTGAGAGGATAGTGTTTTTTCCATTGCCTCAGCCCATTCCAAAGCTTTTTTTAATTTCTCTCTTTCTTGAATGAGTTCTAAAAATAGTGTTTTTTGTTCGAGTGATAGCTGTAAACTCTCTATGCTAGCCTCTGATAATTCATCAAGTTGATAAATGCGAGTAATCGATGAGATCTTGTTGTCTAATGCAAACAATTTATCTCTAAAATAAGAGGCATTATGCATTTGTCGAATAGAATCGAAGGTATGATCTTTTTCTAGATCCACTTTTCGAATTTTGATATCTGGAAGATGTTTAAGGATCTGTTTAAGGATCTGTTCTTTTTGAGGAGGAAATACGTAACCAATCCCATTATAAAAACCACCTATTTCATAAAATTTATCCTGTAAAGGACGTAAATTTCTCCCATGTGGCAATAAAATTAAATAGGAGTTGATTATCATTTATTACCTCTTATGTATATACAAACATGCTCATCTAACGAATTAAATATTTTTTTTAATACAATGTTGTATTTTTTTTATACATATGTTTCTATTAAGTATAAATGTAATGGTGCTCAATGACAAATACAATCCCATTTTCTTTAGCAAGGGGATGCTTGACCGATATAGTCAATGAAGCTGCCTATGCAAATAAACGAACGATATTAACTCGTAAGGGGAAAAAAGTTGCAGCTATTATTTCTCTGAAGGACTTAAAAATATTGGAATCTATAAAAGATAAGCAAGGTTAGGTGGTCTGTTGATCAAGAAAAAAATCAAATATCTGAAATGTTTTATGTTCACTCTGTGTGTTATTCCTGCAATGACAAGCGCAGGAGAATCTTGTGGATATCCAGAGGAATGTTGTGATGTACTTCTTGTTAAGAATCCAGAAATACAACAAAACCTAGTTGTCGATTATTTATACTTCAGAGCAATAGAAGATACGCTTAAATATGGAGAAACCAACTTTGGTTTGGTTCCACCTCCTTCTCATGATATTGAACAAGATTTTAGCTATAATTCTGGAGTTCGAGCAACAATTAATATTCCCACTTATGACAGTTGGTTATTAAGTGGTTCTTATACCTACTTTCGAGCACATCCTTCAAAAGTTACCGCTGATGACCCTGCTGGGAATATTTTTGCAAATCTGGTTGCTCCTACCTATTTTTCTCCAGTAAACCAACAGGTTTCTCATCTTTCTGGTGAATGGGAATTGAAAATGCAAATATTCGATGTTTTGTTCAAGAAAGGGTTAATGATTGGTAAATCTCTTCTGATAGAGCCTTTTTTCGGAGTGCAAGGATGTACTGTCAAACAAAAAGTAGATGTGCATTACACTTTTTTTAGACCTAGAACATCTCTTAGTTCTCCACAGAAAGTAAATGGGGTGAGTCGAGTTTCGGGTATCGGACCAGAATTGGGAGCGGAGTTTAGATTGGTTTTTCCTTGTCAAATTAATCTTTTTGCAAGAGGTGGGGTTTCTTGTTTATTGGGATCCTTTAAAATGCATACTGATTATGGCAATCTACTAAATTGCTCTTCTTCTTCTACCCGAATATCTTTAAGAGATCATAAACTACGACTTTTCTCTTCTATGCAATTACAAGTAGCTCTCTCAAAGTGGTGGTGTACTTCGCGTAGCTCTGAATTAGAATTAACGGTAGGATGGGAAACGCAGGTTTGGTGGCGTCAAATGCGTATGAACTGGTTTAGCACATTAGCTTTTCCTCCAGATGGGTCAGATCTTACTCTACATGGGCCCTTTGTTAGACTCTCTCTTGGTTTCTAGTTTTAAAATAAGCAAATCTAAAAGAAGAAAAAAATTATTTTTCTTCTTTTAGATTTAAGTAGAATGCATTTTTTAGTCGATCATTTATTACTCAAAATCTCTGAAAAATATCTTCCTAGAGCCTTTTGTCGAGTGCTTGTCTTAAGATAAAAGAATACCTCTTTTTCTTGTTCTAAACATTTCAACTTTCATAATACTTGTATCATTAATTTATTAATGTAATCAGTTATTGTTTTGTTTAGTTAAATCCATTTTATTTTAAATACATATAGATAT